>NZ_JBVVPQ010000001.1:247618-250925 GCF_055811695.1 Bradyrhizobium sp. MI1.3
CTCGGGGGTGGGCCGCGCGCCCGGGTGTGTGTGCGCACCTTTCCCGTTCTAATCGGCTGTACCCACTGCGGGGCGCCCCCGTTGTCGAACGGTGCGCCGCTATTTCATTCGAACCAGCCGCGCCGCTTGAACCAGATCAGCGGCAGCACGCCGCTAGCAATGATGGCGAGCCAGGCCAGCGGATAGCCGAACGTCCAGTCCAGCTCCGGCATGTGCTTGAAGTTCATGCCCCAGATGCCGACCAGGATCGTGGGCGGCACGCCCACGACTGAGACGATCGTCAGGATCTTGAACAGCTCGTTCTGCTGGATGTTGATAAAGCCGAGCACCGCATCGAGCAGAAGCTGGATCTTGTCCGACAATCGCGTCTCGTAATCGCCGAGCGAAGCGACATCCTTCGAGACGGCCTCGAGACGCTTTTTCGACGCGGGCGTGATCCACTCGCTCCCGACATCGCCGGCAAACGAGGCGACGCGGCCGACGCCAAGCAGGACATCGCGCGCCTTGGCGAGCCGATCGGCCAGCTCTCCGATGTTCTCCAGCGCCTCGCGCATCCGCCGGCTGGAGCGGACCGGCCGCTTGGTGCGGACGAGCCCGCCCTTGAAGACGCCCCGCGAGAGCCTGTCGACCTTCGCGCCGAGATGCTCAAGAACATCGGCGCCGCGGTCGACCATGGCCTCGACCAGGCTGGTGAACACGCACATGCCGTTCTCCAGGCTGTCATCGGAACCGATACGCTTGCCGATGTCGTCGAAGATCGGCAACTGCGCGAAGCGCACCGTCACCAGCACGCGCGGGCCGATGACGAATCCCACCGGCGTGATCTCGGCCTCGCTGTCCTCGTTGAGCCGGACCGCCGGCGAGCTGAGATAGAGCGTGCCGTTGTCGAGGATCAGGCGGCTCGACGCTTCGATCTCGCTGAGCGAATCCTCGGACGGAACGCGTATCCCGAGCAATCGTTCGACGAACTGCTTTTCCTCAGCGGTCGCGTCCAAAAGATCAGCCCAGATGATCTCGGACGGCATCTCCGCGCCGATCTTCTGCCAGTCGTCGGATGGCCACCTGTACAGCTTGAGCAAGAATCGAACTCCGCATACCCTCGCGCCGGATCGCACGGCCTGCGGCCATCCTGCGCCGAGCTAACGCATGAGGGTTCCGAACGTTCAAAGTCGGGGGAGCATCGGGCCGGCGCAATCAAACCAAGCGGCCGCGGCCTTCTTCGATCATGCCATCATGCCAGTGTTTTGCCCGACGCGTCAACGGCATCGCCGCAAACCATTTCAATTCGCGTGACGCGCAAGCCATTGAAATGACTATCCCCGGCTACTGTGCATGGGGTTGTTTTTCAGGTTTTTGTTTGGACCGGTCTCGTGACGATCTCTTCCTTTGGGAGAGATCGTCACCGAAATCGCGCAATCGACCTGCGCGACGCTACTCCCACCTCCATGTCGAGAAATCGTTCTCGAACTGCGGGACTTCCTTCCAGACGCCTTTCAGCTTCTTGCTGACGACGGTGGGCCATTGCGGCTGGAACAAGTAGGCGGAGGCTGCGTCGGTTGCCAGCATACGCTGGGCGTCGCCGAGAAGCCTGGCACGCGCCGTGTCGTCCGGCGTTGACACGATCTGCTTGTACAATGCGTTGAAGGCCTCGTTGTTGTAGCCGAGATAGTAGTCCGGCTCGGTGACCTTGACGAGGTCGAAGGGCTCGACGTGGCTGACGATGGTGAGGTCGAAATTATGCGGGCCGTTGGGCGCGAACACCTGCGACAGCCATTGCGCCCATTCCACGTTCTCGATCTTGGCGATGATGCCGACCTTGGCAAGCTGGGCCGCGACAATCTCGCCGCCTTGCCGCGCATAGGGCGGCGGCGGCAGCTTCAGCGACAGCTCGAGCGGCGCGGTGATTCCAGCCTCGGCGAGCAGCTTCTTGGACTTTTCGGGATCGTAAGGGTTGATGCCGGTGGTGTCGACATAGCCGAGCGATCCCGGCGTGTAGAAGCTGCCGATCGGCGTGCCGAATCCTTCGACGGCCCCCTCGATGATCGCCTTGCGGTCGATCGCAGCGAGAATCGCGCGGCGAACGCGGACGTCGTCGAGCGGCTTCTTCCGATGATTGATGGCGACAATGGTCTTGGCCTTGGAGCCGCCGATCAGCACCGTGAAGCGCGGGTCGGCCTTGAACTGGGCAACGACGCGAGTCGCGATGCGCGGAAAAGCGTCTACGTCGCCCGAGAGCAGCGCCGCGGCCTGAGCCGCGGGATCGGAAATGAAACGGATCGTCACCTTGGAGAGCTTGATCGCGGATGCGTTGCGATAGTCGGCCCATTTGTTCAGGGTCATCGACGACCCCTTGGCCCAGGCGCCGAACTGGTAAGGTCCGGTCCCGACCGGCTGCGTGACATTGGTGGCAGCGCTTTTCGGCTCGACGATCGAGGCGCTTGCCTGCCCCATCAAGAACGGGAAGTTCGGCTCGGGGTTTTTCAGGGTGATCACGACCGTGTCGGCGTCGGGCGCGGCAACGGACTCGAAGCTCTGGAACAGGCTCTTGTCCTTGTTGGTGCTGGTGGCACCAGCATTGCGTTCGAACGAGAACTTCACCGCGGCGGAATCGAACGGCTCGCCATTGTGGAATTTGACGCCCTTGCGCAGCTTGAACGTATAGGTCTTCAGATCGGGCGAGGCCGTCCAGCTCTCCGCCAGCAATGGCGAGGTCGAGCCGTCTTCGTTGATCTTGGTCAGCGTCTCGTAGATGTTGTAGAGCGTGACTTCGGCGATCGCCGCTGCGGCGGCGTTGGTCGGATCGAGCCCGGGGGGCTCCAGCGTCATGCCCATGACGACGCTGTCCTTCTTGCCTTGCGCCAGTACCGGCAACGGTGCCGCAGCAAACGCAGCGGCACATGCAACGACGAATAATTTCCTGAGCATGCGTAACTCCCCGACCTTCTGTTGTCCCAACCTACGCCAATCCCGGCGCGGACGCTAACCTTCGACGGGCAATTGCGGCAACGCCATCACGGCTTCCGCCTTGTGACAGGCGGCCAGATGCGTCTCGCCCACCTTGCGTAGCTCAGGCAGAACCTCGCAGCAATGCTGATCGGCCAGCGCGCATCGCGAGACATAGGGACACCCGGTCGCGACCGCCGATTGCGAGGCGATCGCCTGGGCCCCGCGCCGGCGCCGGCCGCCCCCCGCGCCCCCCCCCCCCCCCCCCCCCCGCCGGGGCCCGGTATATGGTTTGGGGCAGCGCGGGCAAAAAAACAACCGCCCCCCCAGCGCGCAGAAACGGGCCAGAAACATAACCCCCACC
>NZ_JBVVPQ010000001.1:250935-257443 GCF_055811695.1 Bradyrhizobium sp. MI1.3
CCCCCCCCTCGCCGCTCGCCGCGCGCCCGCCCCTCGCCTCGCGCCGCCCGCCGGCCGCCGCGGGGCGGGGGGGGGGGGGCGGGGGCCCCCCCGCGCGGCCCCCCCCCCCCCCCCCCCCGCACCCGCGGCACGGCATCCAGCAGGGCCCGTGTATAGGGATGGGCGCAGCGCTCGAACAAATCCTCCGGCCGCCCCTGCTCGACGATACGGCCGAGATACATCACCGCGACCTCGTCGCAGAGATAGTCGACGACGGCGAGATCGTGGCTGATCAGGACGTAACTGAGACCGAACTGCTCCTGGAGGTCCTGCATCAGGTTCAAGACTTGCGCCTGCACGGAGACGTCGAGCGCGGAGACCGGCTCGTCGGCGACGATCAACTTCGGCTGGGTGATCAGCGCGCGCGCGATGGCGATGCGCTGGCGCTGGCCGCCGGAGAATTCGTGCGGATATTTCTCCGTATCGGCATCGCGTAGGCCCACCTGCCGCAGCACCGCGGAGACGCGGGCACGAAGCGTCGTGCGGTCAATCCCCTCCAACACGGTGAGCGGTTCGGCGACGATACGCGCGATGGTCTGGCGTGGGTCGAGCGATCCGTAGGGATCCTGGAACACCATCTGGAAATCGCGGCGGGCGCGGCGCAATTCGTCGGCGGAGATGCGGTTGAGGTCGCGGCCGAGCAGCGCGACCTGCCCCGATGTCGGCCGCTCCAGCGCCATCACCACCCGCGCGAAGGTCGACTTGCCGGAGCCGGATTCGCCGACGATGCCGAGGCTCTTGCCGGCGTCGACCCGCACGCTGACACCGTTGAGCGCGCGCACCTGCCCCGGCGGGCGGAACACGCTTTCGCGCGGCAGCGTGTAGCGCTGCTCGATATCCTTGACGTCGAGAAGAGGCGCCGTGCTCATGCGGTCAGCGCTCCGACGCGTTCAGCCATGGACACGTCGGTCCGGATGCAGCGCACGAAATGGCCGGGTCCGACGTCCACCATCGGTGGAAGCGCGGCCCGGCACTGCTCGATCACGAGCGGACACCGATCGGCGAAGGTGCAACCGGACGGCAGATCAGCGAGCTCCGGGACCGTGCCCGATATCGTCGTCAGCCGCGTCCCCTTGCGTGCGCCGAGTTTCGGCCGGGCGCGGAACAGGCCTTGCGTGTAGGGATGTCCCATCCGGCGGAACACCTCGTCGGTCGGTCCGCTCTCGATGATCGTGCCGCCGTACATCACCATCATGCGTTGCACGTTCTCGGCGATGACGCCGAGATCGTGCGAGATCAGGATCATCGACATGCCGCGCTCCTCGACCAGATCGGCGATCAGGTCGAGGATCTGGCCCTGAATGGTGACGTCGAGCGCCGTGGTCGGCTCGTCCGCGATCAGAAGGTCCGGCTCGCAGGCGAGCGCCATCGCAATCGTGACGCGTTGACGCTGGCCGCCGGAGAACTGGTGCGGATAGGCATCGACGCGCCTCGCCGGATCGGGCAGCCCGACGCGGTCGAGCAAGGCGATCGTTTCTCGCCGCGCCTGCGATGCCGAGTATTTCTTGTGACGCCGCAGCGGCTCGGCGACCTGGTGGCCGATCGTGTGCATCGGGTTGAGCGCGGTCATCGGCTCCTGGAAGATCATGCTGATGCGATTGCCGCGCAGCCGACAATAATCCGCGTCCGACAAACCAGCGAGTTCGCCACCATCCAGCTTGATGCTGCCGGTGACGACGGCGCTGTCCGGCAGCAGCCCCATCAGCGACAACGCCGTCACCGACTTGCCGCAGCCGGATTCGCCGACGAGCCCGAGCGTCTCGCCGCGCTTCAGGGCAAAGCTGACGCCGCGCACAGCCTGGGCCGGCCCGCGGCTGGTGTTGAGGCGCACGCCCAGGTTCGCAACCTCGATCAGCGGCATGGTCGAGCGCTCACCCATCCTCATCGCTCCCGCGCCAATCGAGGGTCGAGCAGATCGCGCAGTCCGTCGCCGAGCAGATTGAGGCCGAGCACCGCGATTGCAATCGCAGCGCCCGGATAGACCGCGAGCATCGGCGACTGGAACAGCAGCGTCTGCGCGTCGTTCAGCATCCGTCCCCAAGACGGCTGCGGCGGCTGCGTGCCGAGACCGAGATAGGACAAGGCGGCTTCGGCAAGAATCGCGAGCGCAAACTGGATCGTCGCTTGCACGATCAGGATCGACAGGATGTTGGGCAGCACGTGCTCGATGGTGATGCGAAACTTGCCCTTGCCTGCCGCGCGCGCGGCCAGCACGAATTCGCGCGCCCAGATCGCGTTGGCCGAGCCGCGCGTCAGCCGGATCAGCGTCGGGATCTGGAAGATGCCGATGGCGACGATCGAGGTCACCATGCCCGGCCCCGCGACCGCGGCGAGCATGATCGCGGAGAGCACGGCCGGAAAGGCGAAGGTGAAATCGGAGAAGCGCATGATGATCTCTTCGGTCCAGCCCCGCCTGGCCGACGCGATCAGACCGAGACAGACGCCGAAGGTGAGGCCGATGCTGACCGCGATGATGCCGACCATGATGGTGGAGCGGGCGCCGGCCAGCAGCAGCGAGACGATGTCGCGGCCGAAGACGTCAGTGCCGAGCCAGTGCGCGGCCGAGGGCGGCCGGAGCTTTGCGGCGATGTCGATCTCATAGGGCGACCAAGGCGTCCACAGCAGCGACAGCAGCGCCGAGGCGAGAACCAGCAGGCTCAGCGCGCCGCCGAGCACGAAGCTGCGATGACGCAGCGCGCGGCGCCAGAAGGTCCGGGCCGGCAGAGGGCGCGCTGTGGCCGGCGCATCGACGAGGGTGGTCAGCGGCGCGCTCACAGATCGTGGACCTTGATGCGGGGATCGACGAAGGCATAGAGCACGTCGACCACGAAATTGACGATGACGACCATGGTCGCGAGCAGCATCACGCAGTTGCGCACCACGATGAGGTCGCGGTTGGCGATCGATTGGAAGATCAGGCGGCCGAGGCCCGGCAGATAGAACACGTTCTCGATCACGATGGTGCCGGCGAGCAGATTGGCGAATTGCAGGCCCATCACCGTCATCACGGGAATCATGGCATTGCGCAGCACGTGCTTCCACAGCACCTCGCGCTTGCCGAGCCCTTTTGCGCGCGCCGTGCGGACGAAATCCTCGCGCAGCACTTCCAGCACCGCCGAGCGCGTGACGCGTGCGAGGATCGCGGCCTGCACCACCGCGAGCGATACCGCCGGCAGCAGCAGCGACTTGATCCCGATCCAGATGCCGTCCTCCCAACCGGGAAAGCCGCCCGCGGACAGCCATTGCAGCCGCACCGAAAACAACAGCACCAGCAGGATCGCGAACCAGAAATTCGGCAGCGCGATGCCAACCTGCGTCAGTGACATCACGCCGACGTCGCCGAGCTTGTTGTGGTTGGCGGCGGTGTAGATGCCGGCCGACAGCGCCAGCGTCACCGTGATCAGCATGGACATCATCGCGAGCGGAATGGTCAGCACCAGCCGTTCCGCGATCAGGCTTGCGACCGGCGTGCCGTAGACATAGGAGTTGCCGAGATCGCCGACGAGCAGCCCCTTGATCCATTGCAGATAGCGAAGCGCCAGCGGCTGGTCGAGCCCGAGCTTGACGGTGAGCGCGCGGACCGCATCTGGCGAGGCGTCGGCGCCCATCAGCATCTGCGCGGCGTTGCCCGGAAGAGCATCCAGCACCAGGAAAATGATCACGGACGCGCCGACCAGCGTCGCCAGCAAGGTCAGCACACGTCGGAGGACAAATACGCTCATGCGCGCTCGGATTCAGGGCTCATCCGCAGCACGATCAACATGTCCGAGCACCGGAGGCAAGTGCTTTGCGAACAAGTCCTTTGCATGTCCCTCTCCTCAAGCCGGCCAGCGGGACAGGAGGTCATGCGAGGCTTCGAACAACGCGCTCGCGCGCAGCAAGTCGGCATCGCTGCGGAAGCGGCCCACGAGTTGCAAGCCGATCGGCAGGCCGTCGCGGCCAAAGCCGCAGGGCAGACTGATCGCGGGGTGCCCGGTCATGTTGAACGGCATGGTCCAAGGAAACCAGTGCGGCCGGACGCTGTCAAACTGCCTGCCGTCGATCTCGATGGTGCCGAACAGATCCTGATCGATCGGCAGGGCGGTGCGGGTGATGGTCGGCATCGCCAGCAAATGCCCGCGCGCAAGCAGGGATTGCACCCGGCGGAACAGCGCCGTGCGGGCGAACATCGCCTCTTGATAGGCGACGCCGCTGACGTCGGTGGCAAGCGCAAGCTGCTCGAGGAAGGCCTCGCTCAGCGCGTCCCCATGCTCGGCCGCGAGCTTTGCAAAGCGCGTCCGCCAGACCGTGTGATTGATGGCGCGCCAGATCGGCTCGATGTCGAACCCCTCGCCGGAGAATTCCTCGAGCTCGGCGCCGAGCCCTGCCAACCGATCGAGGCTCACCTTGAAGCCGGCCTCGACATCGGCAGAGACGGGGCGTCCGGGCGGCGACAGGCAGTACAGGATCTTCTGCCCACGCAGATCGCCGCGCGGCGCGGCCGTGCCGACGAAGTCGGGCACGGGAACGCCGATCGACCAGGGATCGCAAGAATCCTCGCCGGCCATCGCCTGCATCATCAGCGCGGTGTCGGCGACGGTCCGAGTCATCGGCGTGACATAGGTCTGGTTGCCGAACACGTCCAGCGCCTGGCTATGCGGGATGACGCCGTTGCTCTGCTTCAGCCCGACAACGCCGTTGCAGGCGGCGGGAATTCGCGTCGAGCCGCCGCCATCGGTCGCGATCGCCAGCGGCGCGATGCCGCTCGCCACCGCCACCGCCGCGCCGCCGCTGGAGCCGCCGGAGGAACGCTCGGCGCTCCACGCATTGCGGGTGCGGCCGAACAGCGGCGAGTCGGTCAGGCATTTGCTGCCGAATTCGGGCGTCGTGGTCTTGCCGATCAGGATGGCGCCTTCCGCGCGAAGCCGCGCAACCGCGACGGCATCCTCGTCCGGAACATTGTCCCTGTAGGGAATGGCGCCGAAACTGGTCTTCACGCCCTTGGTGTTGACAATGTCCTTGACGGTGACGGGGATGCCGTGCAGCAGGCCGAGCGGCCCGCCGGCCATCAGCTTGCGCTCTGCCTCGCGCGCGGCGGCAAGCGCCTCGTCGCCGCAGATCGTGATGAAGCAGTTCAGCTCGGGCTGGAGCGCTTCGGCGCGGGCGAGCACCGCGCGGGTGAGCTCGACGGGCGAGATCTGCTTTGTCGCGATGAGGCCGCGCAGCACGGTTGCGGACAGCAGGCAGGGATCACCGTTCATCGTCACTTCGCTCCGAACCCGGCCGCCGGTGGCCGATAGCATTGACAGCCAGGATGACAGTTTTGTTAACTCGCCGCCAATACGATTTTGAACACCAACCCATACGTTTTCGGTATGCCAATGGATCTTCGCCGGCTCCGCTATTTCGTCGCCGTCGCCGAGGCGCGCAGCGTCGGCAAGGCCGCCGAGCGGCTGCGGATGGCGCAGCCGCCGCTCTCGGTCCAGATCCGCAAGCTGGAGGCCGAGGTCGGCGCGCCGCTGTTCCGCCGCGGCACGCGCGGCATGGATTTGACCGAAGCGGGCCAGGCGCTGCTAGCGCGCGCCGGCGAGGCGCTGGCGCTGGCGGCTGACGGCATCGAGGCCGCGCGCGCGGTCGCGGCCGGCAGCCGTGGTCGGCTGTCCGTCGGCTACATGTTCGTGCTGGCGAACGCGATGCTGCCGCGTCTCATCCCCGAGCTCCGGCGATCCATTCCCGGCATCGATCTCGATTTCGCCGAGCTCAGTGCTTCGACCCGCGAGGCGCGGCTGCTCGACCGCAGCGTCACCGTCGCGCTCTGCATGCCAGCCATCAACCATCCCGAGATCCAGGTGGCCCGGATCGGCGCGCAGCCGTTCATGCTGGCGGTACCAAACCGTTCGCCGCTTGCGCGCCTGAGCGCGGTGCCGATGATACGACTACAGGGCCGTCCGCTGATCGCGCTGCCGCCGCCGGAGCGGGACCCCTCCTCCTCCGCGGTCGCAGCCCTGCTGCGGCGGCATCAGATCGTGATGCCGATTGCGAGCCGGGTGCAGACGGTGCATTCGGCGATGAGCCTGGTTCTCGCCGGTGAAGGCCTCGCCATCCTGCCGGCCTGTGCCCAGCTCGGGGCGCCGCGCGGGGTCGTGTTCCGGCCGTTGCGCGATGCAAGCGATTCCATCGACATCGCGGTCTGCTGGCGGCGCGACTCCCAGACTCCGCTGATCCATACTTTCCTGAAATGCGCCGAGAAGGCGGTCGCGCGGCTGTGAGACGTGCTTCCCCTCTCCCCTTGTGGGAGAAGGTGGCGCGAAGCGCCGGATGAGGGGTTGCTTCCGCGAATTCACAAGCATGAGGTCACGCGCGGAGAGAACCCCGCCCCCCGGGGGGGGGGGGGGGCGCGGGCCCCCCCCCCCCCCCCCCCGGGGGGGGGGGGGCGGGCCCCCCCCCCCCCCCCCCCCCGCCGCGGGCGGTGGAGAGAAGATTGTAGAGG